>NZ_CP011527.1 GCF_001027105.1 Staphylococcus aureus | reverse complement strand
CTTATTAACTAAATAAGAGGTGTTTATGATTATCTCAATTTAAACTTTTCTATAGCTAATTTAATCTCGTCTCTAACACGTTGGAATTCTGACCATTCTTTACCTGCTGGATCATCAAAACCCCAATGCTCTTTTTTAACGTTTGGTGGTAAAATAGGACAATTATTGTCTGCATCACTACATAACGTTACGACCAAATCTGATTGTTTTAAAATATCATTATCAATCAAGTCTGACGTATGGTTTGATATATCAATATCTACTTCTTTCATAGCTTCTATTGCTTTAGGATTAACACCATGTGTTTCAATACCAGCAGAATAGACATTCCAACCTTCACCCAATATTTCCTTTCCCCAACCTTCAGCCATTTGGCTACGACAAGAGTTTCCTGTACATATAAAATAAATTGTTTTCTTATCCATAATTAAAGCCCCTTTTCTTAAAATATGATTAGTGTAAGGTATAAACCTAAGAGTGTTACAAATAGGACTGGAATAGTGATGATAATTCCAGTTTTAAAGTATGTTCCCCACGAAATCTTCACACCTTTTTGTGTTAAGACATGTAGCCACAATAATGTTGCTAAAGAACCAATTGGCGTAATTTTAGGTCCTAAATCAGAACCTATGACATTCGCATAAACCATGCCTTCTTTTAATATTCCTGTAGCACTGGATTGGCCAATCGCTATTGCATCTATTAAAACAGTTGGCATGTTGTTCATAATCGAAGATAAGAAAGCAGCTATAAAGCCGATACCCATGATGCTGCTAAATAACCCATAATTTGAAATGTTTGTTAAAACATCCCCAAGGACCGTTGTAATACCTACATTTTTTAGTCCAAACACAACAAGATACATACCAATAGAGAATACAACGATATTCCATGGTGCACCTTTAATCACTTGTTTTGTATGAACTGCTTTAGATTTACGAGCTAATATTACAAAGATAAAAGCAATAATACCAGCAATAATTGATACAGGAATTTGGATAAACTCGCTAACAAGATATCCAACGAGTAGTACTGCTAATACTATCCATGAAAGCTTAAATAACTTAGAATCTTTAATTGCACTTTTAGGATCTGATAGATTTTCTGTATCGAACGTTTTAGGTATGGATTTTCTGAAATATAACCATAAAACGAGAATACTAGCAATCAGAGAGAATATATTAGGAATGATCATTCGGCTAAAATATTCAATAAATCCAATATCGAAGTAATCTGCAGAAACGATATTAACTAAGTTACTTACAATTAAGGGAAGTGATGTAGTATCAGCAATAAAACCACTGGCAATAATAAAGGGGAAAATCACTTTTTGATTAAATCCTAGATTCCTTACCATCGCTAATACAATAGGCGTTAAGATTAAAGCTGCACCATCATTTGCGAAAAATGCTGCTACAATTGCTCCAAGTAACATAATAAAAACAAACATTTTTAAGCCATTACCGTTTGAAGCCTTGACCATATGTATCGCAGACCATTCAAAAAAACCAATTTCATCTAATATTAATGAAATAAGAATAACAGCCACAAAAGTTAAAGTTGCATTCCAAACAATACCTGTTACTTCTAATACATCAGAAAGACTTACGACTCCTGTAATGATAGCAACAACAGCTCCAATTAAAGCTGTAATACCAATATCTAAACCTTTTGGTTGCCAAATCACAAAGGTTAAAGTTAAAAGAAAAATTACAATTGCTAAAATAGTCATCAACAGTCACCTGATTCCACATTTTTACATACACATCTTTGATTAGATGTATTAATGATGTTCAAGTTTTGGATAATATCATCTAAAATAGCATGATTAAGTTGATACCAATGTTTATTGCCGTCTTTTCGTGTTGTAACTAATTCATTATCTACTAATGACTTCATATGATGACTTAGTGTAGGTTGTGAGAATTGAAAGTGTTCTAATAAGTCACAAGCGCATAGCTCACCACAAGAAAGTAAATCTAATATTTCTAACCTACTTGAATCTGATAAAATTTTTAATATTGTTGATAGTTCTTTATAAGACATGAATAAACCTCCTAGACATTAAATAGATTAACATCTATATAGATTATTGTCTATGTTATTTTATTTACTATTTTTTATTCTATATATAGTTTGACGTGTAATACCAACTTCTTTAGCTATAGTACTTATAGATTTACCCTGTTCAAGTAATTCAACAACTCGGTAATAAACTAAACGCTTTTGTGGGTCTTTAGCATTGGGAGAATACAGAATAGGTCTCCCTTTATATATACCTTTTTCTTTGGCGACTTGAATCCCTTGAGCTTGTCGACGTTTACTTTCATTTCTTTCTTGTTCTGAAATCATTGCTAAAATTTGAATAATTAAATCTTTCATAAATTTATCTAGTAGTGGATTTCCAATGACTTCATTCATCATAGGTAAACTCGTTATCATGAGCTGAACTTCTTTTCGAAGATTTTTCGTAGATATAATTTGCTAATAAACTTCCTAAAACTGAATAAAGAAAAATAGTTAAACTCATGTAATCACTCCATAATTCTGAAGTGTCTCCATGTCTACGCATAGACACGCATTTATGCCGAGAAAATTTATTGTGCGTTGAGAAGAACCCTTAACTAAACTTGCAGACGAATGTCGGCATAGCGTGAGCTATTAAGCCGACCATTCGACAAGTTTTGGGATTGTTAAGGGTTCCGAGGCTCAACATCAATAAAGCAACTATGGTAAAATTTTAAAAAAGGAGGAATGTATTTTGAATAAAAAAAATGAGTTAGATATAGCTTTTATTATGTCTACCGTTTTGAATGTTTTATTTTTAGTTGGGTTAACTTTCTTAGTTCAATTAGAAAATTTATATATTTTAATTCCATATACTATTTTGGGTTTTATAAATGCAGTTTATCTAACTGTTAGGGCTATAAATATTACTAAAAATAGGAGGTTCTGTTGCAAAGTTAAAAAATAAGTGTCTAACCTTATGTTTAAAATAATACTTCGTATTAACTAGCTAGCATGATGCTAATTACACGGCATGGCGAAAACCCGTAGATCTGAAGAGATCTGCGGTTCTTTTTATATAGTCCATAAATACATTCAATGCCTTTGATCGTATTCTTTGCCGTATTGATACTTTGATAACTTATTTTCCTTACTTTGATATGACGATGATCTTGTTCAATGAGATTATTTAAATATTTAGAGGTACAATGACAGTTGGGGGTAAGTTTAAAATCTTTAATCACTTTGGACATTGCCACCTTCGTTGAAGGGGCTTGGTCTGTAATTATCATTTGAGGTTTGCCAAATTGTTTAATAAGACGTTTAATAAACGTATATGCTGAGTGATTATCTCGTTTCTTACGTAACGAAATATCTAGTGTATGGCCATCTGCATCAATAGCGCGATATAAATAATTCCATTGCCCTTTAATTTTGATATACGTCTCATCTATATGCCATTTATAATAAGCTTGCTTATTCTTTTTCTTCCAAATTTGATACAAAATAGGAGCATATTCCTGTACCCATCGATAAATTGTTGAATGATGAACATAGATGCCTCGTTCTCTCAATATTTCAGATATATCACGATAACTTAATGCATATCTTAGATAGTAGCCAACGGCTACAGTAATGACATCTTTGTCAAATTGCTTATATCTGAAATAATTCATCCTCTGCACCTCATTTTTGTTGACTATTATACTATATTTCTAACTTTGCAACAGAACCGAACAAATCATTGGAAGTTTGACGGGGGTAATTATCAATGGATAAACAAGTTAGAAATACAACAGAAATTGTACGTTTGGCGAAGCAGAAATCACAAAAGACAAGGGAAAAAGTAGACAAAGCGATTTCTAAATTTTCGATTGAAGGTAAAGCTATTAATTTTAATTCAATAGCAAAGGAAGCTAATGTTTCTAAATCATGGCTTTATAAGGAACACGATATTAGGCAAAGAATCGAATCCCTTCGTGAGCGTCAAATAACATCAAATGTAGTCTCAAAACCCAAGAAAAGTTCTCGTTCGGAGGAAATCCTTATAAAAACCTTAAAAAGAAGGGTTATGGAATTAAAAAAAGAAAATAAAAAATTACAGAACCAAATTCAAAAATTATATGGAGATCTGTATAATAAAGAGTAGTTTTAATTATTAATCTGTAGACAGATTGTGAAAGGATGCACTTAAACTAACGGGGCAGTTATGTTTAAGATACTTTAAAATTTGGTTAAAATCTCCGAAAGGATTGGTTTCTAACATTAGAAATCAATCCTTTTTAATATTAATTATATATCATTCAAACAATCATTTGACTATTTGTTTATGGTGGGATATATTATAATCATCAAACAAACAGTCATTTGAATAAGGAGGATAATTATGACAAAAGATATGTGTGAAGTTACCTATATTCATGAAGATAAGGTAAACAGGGCTAAAAAAGACCTTGCTAAACAGAATCCTATGGATGTAGCGAAAGTTTTTAAGGCTCTATCAGATGATACAAGAGTTAAAATTGCTTATGTTTTGTCTTTAGAGGGAGAGTTATGTGTTTGTGATGTAGCTAATATCATTGAATCTTCAACGGCTACGGCATCCCATCATTTAAGATTATTGAAAAATTTAGGTATAGCAAAATACCGTAAAGAAGGAAAAGTAGTCTATTATTCACTAGATGATGAGCATGTTAAACAGCTTGTAGAAAAAGCTTTCTTGTATCAAAGGGAGGTTGCTAGTATTGGATAGTTCAGCAAAAACATTA
This sequence comes from Staphylococcus aureus, assembly GCF_001027105.1. Taxonomy (GTDB): domain Bacteria; phylum Bacillota; class Bacilli; order Staphylococcales; family Staphylococcaceae; genus Staphylococcus; species Staphylococcus aureus. The sequence continues at coordinate 22,715 of NZ_CP011527.1, read as the reverse complement.
ACAGAAGATAAACAGGTTTACCGTGTGGAGGGTTTCTCGTGTGCGAATTGTGCTGGGAAGTTTGAAAAAAATGTAAAACAACTAGCTGGAGTTCAGGATGCAAAAGTGAACTTTGGCGCTTCCAAAATTGATGTATATGGAAATGCATCGGTTCAAGAGCTTGAAAAAGCAGGTGCTTTCGAGAATCTTAAGGTATTTCCCGAAAAACTAGCGAATTCATCGATGCAAGCGGTCAAAGAAGACACTAAGGCTCCTAAAGAAGAGAAAATACCGTTTTATAAAAAACACAGCACATTGCTGTTTGCCACATTACTGATTGCTTTTGGTTACCTTTCTCACTTTGTAAATGGAGAAGATAACCTTGTAACTTCCATGTTATTTGTAGGTTCGATTGTAATTGGCGGATATTCACTATTTAAAGTTGGTTTTCAAAATTTGATACGCTTTGATTTCGACATGAAAACCCTGATGACCGTAGCAGTTATTGGAGCTGCCATCATTGGTGAATGGGCAGAGGCATCCATTGTTGTCGTTCTCTTTGCAATCAGTGAAGCACTTGAACGTTTTTCTATGGATAGAGCAAGACAGTCCATTCGTTCATTGATGGATATTGCCCCAAAAGAAGCACTTGTTATGCGGAATGGTCAGGAAATAATGATCCATGTGGACGATATTGCCGTGGGTGATATTATGATCGTCAAACCAGGGGAGAAAATTGCCATGGATGGGATCATTATAAATGGTGTGTCGGCTGTCAACCAGGCTGCTATAACAGGAGAATCTGTCCCTGTTGCCAAAACGGTAGATGATGAAGTATTTGCAGGTACGCTTAACGAAGAGGGACTACTTGAAGTAAAAATCACCAAATACGTAGAGGATACAACTATCTCCAAGATTATTCATCTGGTTGAGGAAGCACAAGGGGAGCGCGCTCCAGCGCAAGCATTCGTAGATAAATTTGCGAAATATTATACGCCGATCATTATGGTTATTGCGGCGCTCGTTGCAGTCGTTCCACCTTTATTCTTTGGTGGAAGTTGGGATACTTGGGTTTATCAAGGATTAGCGGTACTTGTAGTTGGATGTCCGTGTGCATTAGTTATTTCTACTCCAATCTCGATTGTCTCGGCAATTGGAAATGCAGCTAAAAAAGGTGTGTTGATTAAAGGCGGTGTCTATCTAGAGGAATTAGGAGCCATTAAGGCAATCGCATTTGATAAAACAGGAACACTGACAAAAGGTGTACCAGTGGTAACAGATTTTAAAGTGTTAAATGATCAAGTGGAAGAAAAAGAGCTGTTTTCCATTATTACAGCTTTAGAATATCGATCACAACATCCACTTGCTTCAGCAATAATGAAGAAAGCAGAGCAAGATAATATTACTTATTCCGATGTTAGAGTGGAGGACTTCACTTCTATTACAGGTCGGGGCATTCAAGGGAATATAGATGGAACAACCTATTACATTGGCAGTCCAAGGCTTTTTAAAGAATTAAATGTTTCCGATTTTAGCCTTGAGTTTGAAAATAAAGTGAAAGTTTTACAAAACCAAGGGAAAACGGCCATGATTATTGGAACGGACCAAACAATCCTCGGCGTGATTGCTGTAGCAGATGAGGTCCGCGAAACAAGTAAAAATGTGATTCAAAAACTTCATCAGTTAGGAATCAAGCAAACAATTATGCTGACAGGTGATAATCAAGGTACCGCAGAAGCAATCGGTGCTCATGTAGGCGTTTCTGATATTCAGTCCGAATTGATGCCACAGGATAAGTTGGACTATATTAAAAAAATGAAAGCCGAGCATGGTAATGTAGCTATGATTGGCGATGGCGTCAATGATGCTCCTGCACTTGCTGCATCCACTGTTGGCATTGCAATGGGCGGTGCTGGAACAGATACTGCCATCGAGACAGCTGATATTGCATTAATGGGAGATGATTTAAGTAAGCTTCCATTTGCAGTAAGACTTAGCAGGAAAACGCTAAATATCATCAAAGCGAACATCACGTTTGCCATCGGAATTAAGATAATTGCCTTACTATTGGTTATTCCAGGCTGGCTAACCCTTTGGATTGCGATTCTTTCCGATATGGGAGCCACTATTTTGGTAGCATTAAATAGTTTGCGACTGATGAGAGTGAAGGATAAATAGGTACTATATGTGTGCAATTTACGGAGAGGCTGGGACATAAATCCCTAAAAAGCAGCAGTAAGATAATTTTCAATTAGAAAATATCTTACTGCTGTTCTCTATTTATACAATACTTCGTATTGAATGGCTTCGCTTTGCCCGTCTGGCACATTACTGTAAAATTCTATAAATAGAATTTTTGATGACGGATCCCTTCCTAGGGTGCCGTCTCAGCCTTGGTCTTCGACTGGCACTGCTCCCTCAGGAGTCTCGCCATTAATACTACGTATTAACATGTAATTTTACTTTGAAATACTTTAAAAAAATAAGACACTTTCGTATAATTTAATAAATACCACTAAACTAAATTAACGAGGTGCCTTATGTATAAAAATTATAACATGACCCAACTTACACTACCAATAGAAACTTCTGTTAGAATTCCTCAAAATGATATTTCACGATATGTTAATGAAATTGTTGAAACGATACCTGATAGCGAATTCGATGAATTCAGACATCATCGTGGCGCAACATCCTATCATCCAAAAATGATGTTAAAAATTATCTTATATGCATACACTCAATCTGTATTTTCTGGTCGTAGAATAGAGAAATTACTTCATGACAGTATTCGAATGATGTGGTTAGCTCAAAATCAAACACCTTCTTATAAAACTATTAATCGTTTTAGAGTAAATCCTAATACTGATGCATTAATTGAATCTTTATTTATTCAGTTTCATAGTCAATGTTTAAAGCAAAATCTTATTGATGATAATTCAATTTTTATTGATGGTACAAAAGTAGAAGCTAATGCCAATAGGTATACATTTGTGTGGAAGAAAAGTATTCAAAATCACGAATCGAAATTGAACGAAAATTCAAAAGCATTATATCGTGACTTAGTTGAAGAAAAAATAATACCAGAGATAAAAGAAGATGGAGATAGCGATTTAACAATAGAAGAAATAGATTTAATTGGTAGTCATTTAGATAAAGAAATCGAAGATTTAAATCATTCTATTCAGAATGAAGATTGTACTCAAATTAGAAAACAGACCCGTAAAAAAAGAACTGAGATTAAGAAGTTCAAAAAGAAATTTGATGATTATTCCGAAAGAAAAAGTAAATATGAAGAACAAAAATCGATTCTTAAAGATAGAAATAGCTTTTCTAAAACTGATCATGATGCAACTTTTATGAGAATGAAGGAAGACCATATGAAAAATGGCCAACTTAAGCCAGGATACAATTTACAAATAGCGACAAATTCTCAATTTGTTTTATCCTATGACCTATTTCAAAACCCGACAGATACTAGAACTTTAATTCCATTTTTAACAATGATTCAAAATACCTTCGGTTATTTACCGGAGTATATTGTAGCTGATGCAGGTTATGGTAGTGAGCAAAACTATATGGCTATTATAGATGATTTTAATAAAACGCCACTTATTACGTATGGTATGTTTATTAAAGATAAAACGAGAAAGTTTAAAAGTGACATTTTTAACACTCAAAACTGGAAATATGACGAACTTAATGATGAATTTATATGTCCTAATAACAAAAGAATAGGTTTTAAAAGATATGCAAACCGTAATGATAGATATGGTTTTAAACGTGACTTCAAACTATATGAATGCGATGACTGTTCAGCATGTTCTTTGAGGCAACAATGCATGAAGCCAAATTCGAAATCCAATAAGAAAATCATGAAGAATTATAATTGGGAATACTTTAAAGCCCAAATTAATCAAAAGCTTTCTGAACCAGAAACGAAAAAAATCTATAGTCAAAGAAAAATTGATGTAGAGTCTGTTTTTGGATTTATGAAGGCTATTTTGGGTTTCACTCGAATGTCAGTTCGAGGAATAAATAAAGTTAAACGAGAGCTAGGTTTTGTATTAATGGCACTTAATATAAGGAAAATAGCAGCTCAACGAGCTGTACATTATAAAATAAATATCAAAAAAGCTGATTTCCATCAAATAATTAATAGAAATCAGCTTTTTTACATTGCCTAAGAACTTAATGTCCCAGCCTCATCCCTAAAATATTTGGAGATGATAAAATGATCGCGACGATATAAATTATTTTGTTACTTTTATTTGTCCCATCATTCCATTATCTTCATGCTCAAGTATGTGACAATGGAACATGTATGTCCCAGTATTTTTAAAAACCACTTCTATTTTGGCTTTTTGTCCAGGTTCCAGAGATATAACGTCTTTTTTGCCTCTCATATCTTCTGAAGGTTTCTTCCCATCCACTGATAAAACTTTAAATTGCGTTCCGTGGATATGGAACGGGTGCTTCATACCACTCATTTTATCTTTGACGTTTTCAATTTCCCAAGTTTCTTTACGGTTTACCTTTTGTGTGAAATCTATTCTGTTAGGATCGAATTTTTTGCCATTAATAGTAACATTATCGTCCATACCTTCTAATTTGATTTTTTTATCTACTTTTGGAGTAGTGTCTTTGTTAGTACTTTTTTCTTTGTTAATAATTGGTAAAATTACTGTTTCATCATTATCAACAAGATTGACTTTTTCTTCTTTCATTTTAGATAAATCTATTACTATTTCTTTTCTTGCTGAAGGAGCTAAATTAATTTCTTTTAACTTTTTAGTCTTTTCTAAATGGCCGCCTTCTGAAGCAATATATTCAAAACTTTGATTATTACTTAGCTTAAGATTTAAATCCCGAGCATTGGAGCCATTTAAAAGTCTCAAACGTATTTTTCCTTCTTTTGTTGTTAATTTAGGATCTACTTTCCCATTCACAAGGACTGTATCACCTTGAGTACCATCTTCATCTTTCGTTTTTGTATAATTTAATTTTTTAGATACAAATGTTTTATCTTGGATTATTATAGGCAAATCATTTTTCCCATAATTGCTAGGATAATTATTCTTTTTGTCATCCTCTATATATAATAACCCTGATAAACCATTATAAACTTGTTTAGCTGTATTTGGGGAGGGGTGGGGATGATACCATAATGTAGCAGCCTCTTGTTTAACCTCAAATTTTATTGTTTTTTCTTTTCCTGGTTTTATAACTTGAGAAGGGCCTCCATCCACTTTTCCATCTATTTCTAACCCATGCCAATGAAATGTTGTATTTTCATCTAAGTTGTTGACTAACTTAATTTTAACCTTATCTCCTTTTTTTAATTTTAAAGTTGGCCCAAGTAAATTTCCATTGTATCCTAAAGTGTTAGAGAAATTACCTTTGTAAAATTCTGTCTTTCCTTTCTGCGCTTTTAATGTATAACTTTTATAACCATTGTTATCTTTTTTAGGATCTAAAACTTTGGGAAATGTTATTTCATTTTTTCCTTGTGAAGAATTCAAATTTTTTCTTTCGTCATGACTTTTCATATCCATCATATCATTTCGCTTTTGATCATTTTCTTTCATGTCCATCATGTTGTGCTTACCTTCTGCAAAAGTATCATTAGGAACCATAAACATTATAGAAAATAACGTAATTAAAATTGTGAACATTTTTTTATACATTATATTTACCTCTTTTATTTTAATTTTAATGTAAATGCATTAATTGCTACGATGATCGTACTTAAAGACATAAGTATTGCACCCACAGCAGGTGATAATATTAAACCAATAGAAGCTAATATACCAGCTGCAAGAGGAACTGCAATCACGTTATATCCTGCGCCCCACCATAAATTTTGAACCATTTTTTTCATCGTATTTTTTGAAAGGGACAAAAAATTGATAATATCAGAAGGATTACTTTTAACGAGTATGACATCCCCCGATTCAATAGCTACATCTGTCCCTGCGCCAATTGCCATACCAATATCTGCTCTAATAAGGCTTGGCGCATCATTGATACCATCACCAACCATCATGATTTTGCTACCATTGCTTTGATAATCTTGGATAATACTTTCTTTATCTTCGGGCATCAATTGCGCGTGGACATCACTAATACCTAATTCTTCAGCCACTGTTTGTGCCACTTCTTTATTATCGCCTGTAAGCATGACTGGCGTAATGTTTCTCGATAATAAATCCGAAACCATTTGTTTTGAACTTTCTTTAATTTTATCGCCTTGTGCGATAATACCAATAACTTGTCGGTCATGAATTAGATAACTAATAGAATTCCCTTGTTGAGCGAGATTCGTAAATTGTTCTTTATTATAATCAAAATTGCTTTTATCGAGATAAGAAACATTCACTATTTTGAGTTTTTTATTATCAACTGTGCCTTCTAAGCCTACACCTGGAATATTATTAACTTCTTGAGGAGTAGCATATGAAATATTTTTGCCTTTAGCAAAATCAACAATACCAGTGGCAAGTGGATGATTAGAATTACTTTCTAATGAAGCAAATAGACTCAATATTTCTTCATTATTTAACTCGTCTGTAAAACTTTCATAGTGATTCACTGAAAAGTTACCTTCAGTTAGTGTCCCAGTTTTATCCATCATGATGTAATCAATGTGTTGTGCGATTTCTACAGATTCTCTGTTTTTAATGATTAAACCATTATGTGCGCCTATAGAGGTAGAACGTGCTGTAACTAAAGGTATTGCCAAGCCTAATGCATGTGGACAAGCAATGACTAATACGGTTACTAGCCGTTCAAGTGCGAAATCGACGTTGTTTTGAATAAGCATCCATACGATAAATGAAATCAGGCCAATACTTACTGCAAAGTAAAACAAATAACCTGCGACTTTATCAGAGAGGAGTTCAGCTTTTGACTTATCGTTTTGAGCTTGGTTAACAAGACCCATAACTTGAGATAGGTAGCCATTTTCACCCGTAGCAGTCACTTTAACTTGTACTGTACCTGAACCATTAATTGAACCTCCAATAACATCATCATTATGAGTTTTATGAACTTTTTTTGATTCGCCAGTAACTAATGATTCGTCAATTGATGTTTCTCCTCGAACAATGATTCCGTCTGTGGGTATACTTTCGCCTGCTCTGACTTCCACAATATCGTCAATATGAATATCTGATATTTTAACTTCTTCTCGTTGATTGTTATCAATCAGCTTCACTGCAGTATTAGGTAAAAGTTCTGCCATTTTCTTCAGTGCATTGCCTGCATTACCTACTGCGTTCATTTCAATCCAATGACCTAATAACATGATTAAAATTAAAGTCGCTAATTCCCAGAAAAAGTCCATTGTATGTGTGGATGAACCACTGAAGTTATTCATATAAAAGGCGTATAAACTATAAATATAAGCTACTGAAATACCTAGAGCAACAAGCGTCATCATTCCAGGTTTTTTAGTTGAAATTTCATCTTTAGCCCCTGATAAAAATGGCTTTCCTCCGTAAAAGAATAAAATTGTAGCAAGAATTAATACAATCCAATCTGACCCTGTAAATGAAATTTGAAACGGTAATTTAACTCCCATCATGGGCGATAAAATAATAATCGGTATCGCAAAAATCAAAGAAATAAAGAATTTACTTTTAAAATTTCCATGATGGTGATGTTCATGATTACCATGACTAGTGTGATTTTCATGTTCTTGATGACTATGATGCTCATGATTTTGGTGTTTTTTGTTATTCGACAAAATTAAACCTCCTAATTTTATATTTTTAAAGATAGTAATAAGACAATTTGAGTGTAACATATACGGGATAGGGGTATATACCATTTGACTTTTTTATTTTGTAGTGTACAGAAAATAACCATTTTCTGTACACTCTTTTTTTATATCGAAATAAGTGAGGATTACATTTATTTTTATGTTCAGAAACCCAATAAAAAATCTATGTTCATAAAAGTACCCGTATTTAAGTTATGGTACACTAATGATGGATATAGGAGGTTTGTATTTTGAAAATAGGTTATGCAAGAGTTTCAACAGGATTACAAAATTTAAATTTACAAGAAGATCGATTAAATGCATATGGTTGTGAAAAGATATTTAACGATCATATGAGTGGTTCAAAAAGTAAAAGACCTGGTTTAGATAAAGCAATTGAATTTGCAAGGTCTGGAGATACTATTGTTGTTTGGAGATTAGATAGACTAGGACGTAATATGGAGGATTTAATTACATTAGTTAATGAGCTTAATGAACGAGGTGTAAGTTTCCATAGTTTAGAAGAAAATATAACGATGGATAAATCAAGTTCTACCGGACAATTATTATTTCATTTATTCGCAGCATTTGCAGAATTTGAACGTAATTTAATTTTAGAACGTTCTTCAGCTGGTAGAATTGCAGCACGTGCTAGAGGACGGTATGGTGGAAGACCCGAAAAATTAAACAAACAAGATTTAAAATTGCTCAAAACACTTTATGATAATGGTACGCCAATTAAGACAATTGCTGAACAATGGCAAGTTTCACGTACAACAATTTATCGTTATCTCAATAAATTAGAAGATGAAAAGAGTGATAAGTAAATACAACTTAACTTTCAACAATAATAAAAGTTAAAAAATACACACTAATCATACGTTTAAGCTATTATAAATTCAACAACTTCATTTGTATGATTAGAATGTACCCTAAATTATATTGTTCCATAGTTAATAGAAATATTGAAATTTACTATAATTAAACTGTCAAGGTAAGTCGGAATATGCATTGTAAAGCTTGATATGTCAGTAATAATAAAGAAGAATAGGCCTAGTAAGAAAAAGGCTGATCTTTTTTTGACCGTAGTAATATGGAATGCCTTCAATGTGTTGTGTTTGTTTGTGAGAATCTATATCAATTTTTTAATATACTTATAGTCTAACTATAAAAGTACTTAGCAACAATAAATGTCACAGTTGATAAACAAATAGATACAATAATGACAGCTATTAATGGTTTGAAAGCACGATCTTTTAAGTCTTTAAATGAAACATTTAACCCTAATGCAACCATTGCCATCAATAAGCATATAGTAGTGATATTATCTATAATTTGCATAACCATGTGTGGCAAGGATACATAAGTATGGAATAATGCCATCATGACAAAACCAAGTAAAAAGTAAGGTACATCAATACGCTTTTTTTCATTCTCACTATGCGATTTTTTTCTCATAATTAAAATTAAAATAATACTCAGAGGTATTAATAAAAACACACGTCCCAGTTTTCCTAACAGTCCCATACTCAAAGCCTCTTGGCCTGAGAAGTCTGAAGCAAGAATTACATGTGCAATTTCATGTAAACTTGTACCTGACCAGACCCCAAATACTTCAGGAGATATTGTAAAAATAGAATATATTACAGTATATGCAAGCGAAAATATAGTGCCAATAAGTGCGACAATACCAATACTAATCGCAGAATCTTTTTCTCTAGATTTTAATATTGGAGATACTGCTGCAATAGCTGCCGCGCCACACACCCCAGTGCCAATACCTAATAATAGGATGAGGTTTTTATCTCCTTTAATATATTTATTTAGTAACAACATTAATCCGATACTAAAAAGGATGACTCCAATATCGATTAATACCAAATCGCTACCTTTTCCAATTACATCATAAATATTTAACTTTAATCCATATAATATAATAGCTAATTTCAGTAACCGTTTAGACGAAAATGCGATTCCTGAACGATATGCTTCAGGGTAACCCTTAAAATGTCTATATAGAATCGCAATCAGTATAGCAATTGTTAAAGCACCTATCTTATCTAAAAATGGTAACTTTGAGCCTAATAAACTTATAACTGCGATGATAAATGTGAATAATAAACCATAAATAAAGGCTTTGCTTTTTAAGGACTTCACTTTTTAACTCCTCCTTTATCAAAAGCTTAGCATCGCATAGTTATAACGTAAAATAAATATTAAGTATATTACTCATAACATTTTTGTTATAATAGAGGTATTCAAATGTCAGGAGACCTAGTTAATGGATTCATTAAAAGTTCTAACTGAAGTAGTTAAAACGCAAAGTTTTACTAAAGCTGCAGAAAATTTATATACTTCACAGCCATCAATAAGTCGCGATATTAAACGATTAGAACTGGAATACGATGTAAAAATTTTCGAATTTAGACATTCTAAAATGTCTTTAACAAGTGATGGGGAGAAACTATTTCAATATGCTTTACAACGTGAGCGATTAGAACAAAACTTAAGACACGATTTGAAAATGCAACCTGATATAATTTCAGGAGATTTAACGATAGGGAGTAGTTACACTTATGGCGAATATCGATTGTCACAACATCTTGCTGATTTAGCCAAAAATTATCCTGAATTATACATTCATGTGTATTTAAATAATTCTGATACAGTATTACAACATATTAAGAATAACACTATCGATTTAGGTATAATCGAAAAAGAGGTTCAAAGTAATATTATACACAGTAGACGTATTGCTCAAGATGAAATAGTATTAATTCGCAAAAAATCATCATCTTCAAATAAGTCAATATGTTTTATCAGAGAACGTGGATCAGGGACAAGAGTCTATCAGGAAAATGCGTTATCACAAATGACTTCATCCTCTTATTTAGTAGAAATTAACAACACAAATCTAATTAAAAATATGGTCCACGCTGATAAAGGCTTTTCTATTGTTTCTAAATCAACATTAACACCTTATGATTTAGAAAAGCTAGAAGTAACAAACTTAGACATCAAACGTTATTTCTATTTAGTCATACATAAGGATAAGTATATTGATACGAAGCTTAATGAAGTTATTAAAAATTTGATTTCATGAATTTTGATCTTTGTATTATTTATTCTAAATTTAATGCACGTTCTAATGACAATCTATATAAAAAAAGGATAAACTCTCAATACATAACATTCATAAATTATCCTTTAAATTATTGACAATTAGCGTCAAAATATTGAAACGATACCTTGTAACTGATACTGTACATATCACTTTGCATTTCTTTACTAACCAGTGTTATAATCTATATAACGAAAATGATTAACAATTAATGCACCAATCCCCACACTATTGCAGTAGTGTGGGGATTTTTTCGATGCTGGCTTATAAAGTCGCCTATTAATTATTTGTTGCGTTTACTAAGCCAATAAGTATAATACGCAACAGCACAGCCACTGATGACTGGTGCTATGATGTGAACGAAAATGATTAGCAAAGTAATGCACCTCCTCTCTTCGTCAATTGACGCCTGAGAGATAGGCGACTCTATTATTATACCATCTGTGAATATACAAGCATATCTACTTCCGATAAGTCGTCTTATGTTATATAACTTTGTTTTTTTATAGTATCAAGACAAGAAGAAACTCGTTTCAAAAACCACCTCTTTTTGACATTAACGTAACGTAATACATTACAATAAATAAAAAAAGAGGTGAAAACAATGGAATTTTATCAAATGCCAATGTTTAATAAAGTGCTAATGAATCATTTGAGACTAGAGAAATATCAAGACTTAATGCTAATTTCTCAAAAAGATTTTGAAGTTGGAAACTCAATATACTTAAATATCTTAGTAAAAGATATCGAAGAAAAATCACAAAACATTTCACAAAAATTTATAGTAAGCCAATTAGAAGAACAACCATGGAACGCTAAAGAAATGACAATAAAAGATCCAGATGGAAACTTAATCACACTTACTCAATCAAATATTAGCGATACTGATTTTGAAAAATTAATGAAAAAAACTTCTAAAGATTATTAGATAGCAAATCTATATTGCTTTATTCCAATTGCTTTATTGACGTTGAGCCTCGAAACCCTTAACAATCCCTAAACTTGTCGAATAGTCGGCTTAATAGCTTATGCTATGCCGACATTCGTCTTCAATTTTGGTTAAGGGTTCTTCTCAATATCAATAAATTTTCTCGGCATAAATGCGTTTCCTACTTCTTTTTCTCCTTATCCCCCTCTAATCCTAAAAAAACGAGTGTAAAAACCAATGAATAAATAAAACTTTCTAAAAAGACAAAAGAACCGTCAAATAAAATCGAATTAACAAAATTAAAACTTAAAAACACAGTTAATAAACAAACAAAAAACATAAAAAACTTTTTCATAATAGACTCCTCCAATTTTTTAACAAACTTTATCACAAGACTTACTAAAATAATGAATGCCCCTATTTTGAATTTTAAAGGGGGATTTTAAAGATTAAAAGATAAATCGCGTAGTTTTCTATCTAAAACTTATATAAGCTCTTAAAACGAAAATACGAGCCAAATAAATATATGGTAATTTCACAAACAAAAATTTCAGCAAAACCAGTGACTAATTTTTTAACACTGCCCATTTACATGCAAATTAAAAATGAGCATAAAATTCTTTAAAACTTTCCCATGTTTTTCTAAATTCCTGCAGGGCGTTTTTTATCAAAAATCGATAAATTTCAATTTTTCTCTAAAAACTCCGTAAGAGCATAAGGGAAATTTGTCCCCATCAATGAATGGGGGATCTGGCAAAGCCAGATATTTCAAGGCTTCGAAAATGTTTTTGTGTGAGGTCATAAAAAGCTGTAGTGTCACACTTTTGTGACACTACATACAGCATTTGTCACAAAAATAAGACAGCACTTTTTTACAGAAAAACAATAAAAAAAGACATCAGTTATCACTAATGTCTTAAATAATAATTTTGCTTTTCGAAATTCCAAATTGCGGTAATTGAATGTGCTTTTTTTCTTCGTCTGTCGTTTTATCTTCATCACTTGTATTAATCAAATTACCATCTTCGGCATCGTCTAAGTTTAAAATTTTATGCTTTTGTTTAAGCAATCCACCATAACTTAACATACGTTTTCGATACAAACCTTTTTCTAAATCACTTACAATTTCTTGATTTTTTCGTCGTCATCAGTTAAAAAGTCAGATGATTTAACGGAATATTTTGATGTCTCTTCGAGTGTTATAAAATCATTTGAATTATTGATTAAAGATATTATATTGTTTCATGTTTTTACGGCGCATATAAAGGGCATGTGTTTCTTCAAGTTCAGTTAGAATTGTTTGCATTAAATAAGCTTGCATTGACTTTATTGTTTCCTTTTGGCCTTTAACTCCCCTATCATGTATAGCTTTTTTAAGTCTTTTTAAAGAAGTTAATATTTCATCCTCAATGTCCTCTAACATGTAATGCATATCTTCATGCCTTGAATTAAATGATTTTTTTGCTTTAAGAATAACAGCCTTTATGATTTCTAAATCTCTATAATCATATTTTAATAAATAATTAGTTAGTTGTTCTGGGAATTCTTGCAATAGCATTTCTTTATCATCAAAATTATGTGTAAATTGATTTGAATGATTACTAATTTCATTTTTGTACTTTATATCATTCAAGTCATTCATATCATTATTCTCAGTATCATTAAAGTCAATGTCATTAAAGTCAGTATCATTAGTGTTCGATTTTCGAACTTCTGGACGTTCGATTTTCGAACTTCTGGACGTTCGATTTTCGAACTTCTGGACGTTCGATTTTCGAACTTCCTTCTCGCCGTAAGGTTCAACATCGTTTTCTTCTTTTTCTATTTTGTAAATATCACGTTCTGTGACAATAGGTTTCATTAAATATAGAATATTTGGTTTATTTAAACCACGTCGTTTTTGAATGAGTAGACCATCGTTTTCTAACCCTTTTTTTATTTTTGTTAACTTTTCTTTTTTACAATTTAAGATTTCCATTAGCTTTTCATTTGAATAAACAAAGTAAATGTTACCATCTTCATCAACCCAGTTATTTTTAATAGATAAATTTAAGCGATCACGTAAGATAGCATAGGCTATTTTCATATCATTAGTTAGATTTTTATAATTTTCACTGGTAAAGAATACTTTAGGGATTTGATAAAATCTTTCTTTGTAATTTTCTTGCACTGTAAAATATTGATTTTGCATGACAAAAAACCTCTTTCCATATTTTAGTTTGGTAAGAGGTAATAAAACGTTTTTATTTAGCTTTACATTTATTTAATGATTTAGGTGCTTGCACTAAGATATTATTCATTATATAATACAAGTATCGAAAATTATATAAATAAACAGTTTCTAAACGTTTTATTACCAAACCCCGACTATTACCAGTAGTTGGGGTTTTTGTTATATTAAGTTTATTATAGCACTTTAAATAAACTTATAAAAGGGAAAATATAGTTTTATCAAGGGTTTATAAACCCTTGATAAATATCATAAACCTTTCATAAACCCTTGATAAAAAGGTTGATGGATGTTTATTTTTATTTATTAATTACTTTATTATTAAGCATTATAAGCTTATAATATTTTATCAAGGGTTTATAAACATTTTATAAAGGGTTGATGATATGAAAAGTGTGAAAAAGTTGAGTGAAGAATTAGGGGTTAGTAAGCAAACGATTTTTAATAATATTAAGCGATTGAATATAGAGACAATAAAACAGGAAAACACTTCGTTTATTAAAGAAGATACCGATATAGAAAAAATCATTCAAAGAGTAAATGAAAATAAAAAGAAATATGGTTTTGAAAGTACTACTGAAGACAAACAAAAAAAAGGGTCGGATAATATTAATTTTGAATCGAAAAGCGATGCTCAAATAGTAGAAATCCTTAAAAATCAGATTGATACTTTAAATAATCAAATTGAAAAACAAGAAAGTCGTCATGAAACAACAATTGAATTTTACAGAAAAGAGTTGCAAGAAAGATCAAAATTGCTTGAAAATCAGCAAGTTCTGGCATTAGAGAGTAATAAAAAGATTCAAAAATTAGAAAATCAATTAGAAAAAGAAAAACACCTTAATTATCCCTTTGATACATCTACTAACACTAGACAAAACGTTGATGCACAAGAAAAAACATATACTACTAATCCTGTAAATATTAACAGAGATCAGGAAGAAACCAAAGAAACAGAGATTCAATATAAGGATATATCTGGAAGTCAAAGCGACGAAAGTACACAAGGTGAAGAAGCAAAAAGAGAAGACGTTCCAGCTAATCTAAATGACAATGATAGTGATATAGAAGAAAAGAGTGAAGAAACGGAACCTAAAAAGGGGTTTTGGAGTCGTTTGTTTGGTAGCTAAAATAATTGATTAGGCACTAAAAGTTATAAAATTTTAGTGTCTTTTATATAGTGAGAACTTCTGGTAATCATCGATTATGTTAACCAAACAAAAAGCCATAAATGCCGTCATATAGGCATTTATGGCTTTTTACTTTCATTATCTTTTATGCATCTTTTATACATCGTTGATTTGACGCGTTTTCATTCTTTTGCATTGGCAAGTATTTTGTATCTTTATTCAGTTACTATTTCTTTTCTCCAACCTAACAAACCATCTTTAACTCTAATAATATGTTTGCCACGCCAGGCACTTCTTACTTCGAAATAATACCATTCCCCGTTTTTGTTGAGGAAATAAATATCTTGATAACCTTCTTTAATGACATATTTTGTAGCTTCTTATCTTTGATCGCCAAACATTATCAATCCCACCCTTATATTTATTTATCTTTAATATATAACAACATTTATTAATATTCATGTTATTTCATGGAAGAAGAGATTTGTTATAATGTGAAGGTCGTCTATCTCTCAGACGTCAATTCGGCGTAGAGAGGAGGTGCGATTTATGAATGAAATTCTTGTTCACATCATGACAACGGCAATCAGTGGTTGTCTCGTTACGTTATTTGGTTATTGGCTCCATAAACGTGATAAAAAATAATATAGACGATTAAAGCCAATTCACCAAAAAACCCCGAACTACGGCGAATAGTTCGGGGTTTGGTGCGTTTACAAACGAAATTCTTGTTACTTTTAGTATATATTTCATATTGCCTTTTGTAAACTCTTCTATTCTTATCAATACATTTCAAGGTGTCGTAAAAATACTTTCCTTTTTCATATTGCCTGATGTGCATTAAATTTTGATTTTAAAATCAACCCATGAACGAATGAATGGCCCAAACTAAAAATCCGGCAACAGGAAAGAAAAGCCACCAAAAATCATAAAGAAAATCAACTATGGAAGGTGCCCTGTTACTCTCTCTATAATTTCCCTCTAAAATAACTTTTTTAAAACGTGCATCTCCTTTAATTAAATGCTCTAAAGAGATTCCAAATAAATCGCTCATAGCAATCAAAATATCTAAGGAAGGATAGTTTTTGGCACTTTCCCATTTAGAAACACTTTGTCTGGAAACCTTTAATATATTGGCTAATTCCTCTTGAGACCATCTTTTTAATTCTCTCTGTTCTTTTATAGCTTCAGCTAATTTCATAAAATCACTCCTTAACTCAAACTATAATTAAAATAATTGAAAAGTCACGATACTTTTAGTTAACCAACTCGCAACGAAAAGTTGCGTTATTCCCAATTCAGTTCAAGTTGTTTTAAAAAATCCTCTCGTTCTTTCTCTAATTGTGGGTCGTAATCTTTTTGAGGTTGCTTTTCATATGACCGTTCTTCTAACCATTTAGGCGTCTTTTCACGCCTCACATATTGTCTTGATTTATCTATCTTGGACATTTGAGGTTGTCGTTTGTTATGAATGCGTTTCTCAGCGTCAAATGTGAACTCTATCCATTCAATTTTACGCCCTTTTTTCGCTTTGATTTTATTGATAGTAAGATTATTAAATATAGAACCTAATTCAATAATAATAGGTTTAAAAACATTTTTGTTAATATCAGTCATACGATAAGATTTAGGTATATCTAAACGATTTTTAAAATCATCGATGTGAATTTTTAAATAGCCTGTATGTTTGTATTGTTTAAGTAATCTAAACATATTTTTAGAATATGTAGATTTAAGCCTAGTCATTTCTTTTAATTCAAATTTTGTAAAATTATTAGTAATTGAATTCAATATGTGTTTTAAATTTGAAGAAGTTGATATTTCTAGATATTGTTCTCGCTTATGGATTCTATAATGATTGAATAAAACGAATCTTTCTATTACATCATCATCTTCATATCTAATGGTTAAATTCAACATCTTTTTATACACATTATCTAAATCATTAGCAAATCTATTAATATTACGTGTTTCTGGACTATAATTACTTAATTTTTTTAATTCATCAAAAGACAAACGTAATGTATTAGTATCTTGCTCTTTTAATTTATTACACATCGCAAAAAATAAATTAATTTCAGTAGCTGTAAATCGCCTTAATGGAACTAAATTCATTTCATTTTTATATACAACTGTCTCTCCTGTCATGATACAGCCCCCCCTTTATTACGAAACTAAAGGAGTATCGTTTGAATATACACTCCCATTTGAAAACTTTTATTCACAATAAACTACTTTATTATCAATGTCAAACCATAAAAGGAGTACAACTTTTTAAAACACTCCTTTTATGTGGCAAAAACACTCCTTTAGGCATTGAAATCCCTTGTTGCTCTAGGTCTGAACAAGCCCCTAAAAAGGTTTTTAAAAAGATTTATAAAAATATATTAAAAAGTTAGAGGGGGGCTACCTATTTTTCATCCTAAAAAATAATTAACCTCAAACAAATGCATTTAAATATCTATTTTTATAATGTATAACCATCTTCTCTATCTTCTTTAAAAATGATTTCTCATTCTTGTGCTTGATATTTCTTCTTAAAGAACTGTTCATCATTGTTATCTATCGTCATTACTTCACGTATTTTAGAATTGTCTAAATGATTATCAATATGATTTATTAGCGTATGATAACGCTCTTCTTTCATCATACTTTTAATGATTTTAAAAACTTGATTGAATAACTTAAGCGTATAATTTAGTTCTTTATCTTTCTTTTCATTCTCTGACAACAAATAATTATAACGTTGTGCTAAATCATTAAATTCTTCAACCAGCTTTTCATTTTCCATATGGACACTAGTCAATTCATTAACTAAACTTTCATTTTGTTTCTCTGATTTTTTTAATGACTTCCCACTTTTAATCCATTCATAATCATCTAATATCATCTGTGCTGCTTTAATTTGTTTAGTGTATTTTTCAAAATAAGTTTTAGTAATTACAATATTGCCTGTTTCTTGCTTCTCTTTATGAAACCATCCACCTACATTTTTAGTTTTAATTTCATACATGACACTCAGAAGCTTTTTAAGCGTATCTAATGATTTTTGGTAGTTTTATATCAATTTATCATTTTCTCACTTTAAATGATCCTCTATTTGCTTCTCGCGCATATACATTTGTTTATGATATTCTGTTTTTTGTTTATAGCCGCTAACTTGATCATGTTTTTCTTTTGTAAGTTGTCTAGAAATTCCTCGTTTTAAATCATAGCCTTGCTTATTAATATACGTATTGAATCTATCTTGGAATTCGGTTAATGCTTTTTTATTACCTACAACTTCTTTCGCACTTAAACGTCCATCTTTAGTAATAGGAATTACGCCATAATGCATATGTGGTGTTATCTCATCCATATGTACTGTCGCATATAAAAGATTTTCTTTACCGTATTCTTCTTCCAAGAACGCTTTAGCATGCTTAAAAAACTATTTTGTCTCTTCTTCAGATAATTGATTAAAAACACATTATCTGATGTAATTAATCCATCAATATGTTTAATGGCATCTGTTCTAATTTTGCGTTTCCCTTTATAATTTTTTTCGATTTTCTCATCAATTTTTTTATT
This sequence comes from Staphylococcus aureus, assembly GCF_001027105.1. GTDB lineage: Bacteria > Bacillota > Bacilli > Staphylococcales > Staphylococcaceae > Staphylococcus > Staphylococcus aureus. The sequence goes on along the minus strand of NZ_CP011527.1, from coordinate 3,995 downwards.
AAAATCAAACTTAGTATCATTGACTAAATCATAGTTTAAATATGACTTACTTAAATCAATATCTATATTTTCATAATTTTTATTTTCTCTTTGAATACCTCTTGTATTTGTTTTTGATTTCACTTTAACAACTCGAATAATTGAATAAGACATAATAAATCAACTTCCACTGCATATGATTATAACACCTAAACACAGAAAAGTTTTAACATACTAGACTTATTAAAAACCAAATAAGTCATTAAAAACGTGTGCTCTGCGAGGCTTGTTTTTTGTCATCACAAAAAAGGACTGGAAAATCCAGTCCTTAAATTAAAAAACTCAAAAGTAATGACTAATCATATTTCATATTGTTTTTTCTCTATGTATGGCTATACCTATCAATATTTCTTAACTTCTAAGCTCAGAAATATTGACTATGACATCAAATCGTTTCGCAAGCTCTAAATCATGCGTTACGACAATCATAGTTTTATTTTCATCAAGTAGCTTCAATAATAAATCAATAACTATTTTTCCATTTTTCGTATCTAGTGATCCAGTAGGTTCATCAGCTAAAATGATTTTCGGATCTTTTAATATTAATCTTGCCAATGCTACTCTTTGTTGTTCACCACCGCTTAGAGAACTAACAATTCTCTTGATATCTAAATCTAGGCCGACCTTTTTTAATACTTCTTTCTTTAAGTTCATATTATCTTTTTTATTCTTTTTGAACTTTAGGGCTAAACCTAAATTTTGACTGATTGTTTGATTTTCAAGTAAAGCAAAATTTTGAAACAAATACCCTAACGTATATCTATAAAAATCGACTTTCTTTTTTAGTAACTTATCTTCAATATATATGCTTCCTTGTGATACATCTTCGAACCCGGCGATTATGTTAAGTAAAGTAGATTTTCCAGCGCCACTTTCTCCAACTAAAGCATATGATTTTCCTTTTTCAAAATTAAAGTTACATCCGTCTAAAATGTTTTTATTACCTTTTTTTACAAAAACATTTTCAAGTTTTATCACTATCGGTCACCTCATTTTAAAAAGCTAGGAATATCTTTTGTAATGTATTCTATCGAACGCACATATTTCCCTTTATGATTTACTTTCACATATTCTTTTGTAGGATCATAACCTAAAAAATCCAATTTATAACTCTTTTTTTCTCCATTTTTAGAGTATACAGTTATATTTCTATAGTCCTGGGTATCTTTTGGAACTTTGGCATAAGATACTTTTTCTTTTAACAGTGGGTTAAAACGATCTAAATGCTCATTTCTAACCAATAACAGACTAAGTATGATGATTAATAGTACAATTGTTACAATAATTAAAGTTCTTTTCATTGTTTAAATCTCCCTCATTAAATCTTTAAAGTATTTTTCAAGATATTTAATATAAGCAATTTGAAGTAAATGTTGAATAATAGCAATAGACATTATTATGAATAGTAATATCTTTGAACCAAATAAAATATGCGTAGTGTAAGCTAACATAATAGAAAGTAAAATAGAAATTGTTAAATAACGTACATTACTGCTGAATAATGAATAACCATGAATTTTTCTTAATAATAGTTGCTTTTTATTCCAGCTAAAATATTGAATTGTTTCAAATACAGTAGCTATCAAAAGAATGAAAACGTTAATAATAATAGTAACTATTGTTATTATCATTTTTGTTTTCGTTTCATTTAATTCATTTAACACAGAATCCTTGTAATTAGTTATACCGCTAATTTCTTCTTCTAGGTGATTATCTTTAAGCAACTGTTTAAGTGTATCTAAATCTTTAAATAGATATCCACCTTGAGAAACAGCAGCTAAATAAAAATCTCCTGTTAAATCGTCAGGTGTCAACAACATTACTATTGGAGAATCTAGATATCCAAATTTCAAATTAGTTGTGCGATCAAAAGAAAAAACAGATACGTTTTTTGACAGTACTTGCACATCTACTTTTTTGTTTTGTTGCTTTTGAAAGTCAATCCATCCTTGGTGATTTTTTTGAATTTCAGATTTTTGATATTGTAACCTTGGAGGAATAAACACGTTTATTTTATCCGAATGATTGACAATCATTTTAAAATCATGATTTATATTTTTATAGAAATTCAGAAAATTGTTATTGATAAAAAAGACATTGCCATTTTCAGGAATGTAATTGTTTTTATCGGGATTGGCTATATTATTATTCTTTAAAAGCAATCCACCAAGTTGTTCGCTTTTCTTAATTAAATTGTATATATTAGTTTCTAAAATTTGTTTTTCTTCTGAATTTCTAATATTAGGAGAAATCTCTAATGTATAGTAATTATCTAACTTTTGCCAGATTTTTTCAGAGTCATATATATTCTTTAACTTCGTATAAGCATTTAAATTTTGTGCCAGTAAAAAAGATAGTATTAGCACCATGATACATTTGGTGAAGGTACCCATAAATATTGAAAACTTATATCCTTTTTTCCCTTTTAAGGTTAATGGAATACTTAACTTCAAAAGAAGACTATACGAAATCAGCCACAACAATGTAGTAATACAAGCAAAAACAAAAAGCAACACGATAAATCTACGAATAAACATTAAGAAATCCAATTCTAAATTGGCTATATGAATGATTAATATATTAGCAATAAAGAAAATAGTGGTAAGTACTAGCCAATAAATGATTTTTATATGAATATTATGAAAAATAATGCGTGTAGTTGAAAAGCCATGTAGCTTTTGAATAGCATAAAATTTCAAATTATATCCTCTGTCATATAAGAAGTACAAAAGATATAATACGCCTAAGAATATGAAAGGCACTAATAAATCATTATCTATGACTAATTCAAAAAATAATATGTTTCTATTTATGTATTCAACTTCAGATGTTAAACCAGCTTTTTTTAATTCACTCGTAAGCTCTTCTACATTGAAATGTTCACCAATAATATAATACTTTCCTTTTATCTCTCTGTTTAATAAATCTGATGGAGTTAAAAGTGATGTTTTATTACGTATAAAGTCAGAATTATTTCGTTTTGAGTTGAAAACAAAAAATTCTTTTTTATTATCAAAATCTTTAACGGATTTAATTATTTGTATATTTTGATTTTTGGCGCCTGATTCAATGACATCTAACACTTTTGATTTACTGTTAGATTTATCCCAATTAGAGATTGTTAAAATATTGGAACTTTCAGGTATAATTTCTTCATTTTCTTTGAAGAAAAATAAAAATAATAGCCCTGAAATTAATAATAAAGTACTAAAATCTAAAAATAATTTGAATTTTTTCATATTGCCTCTTTCAAGAGAATAGACAGAATTAAGTTTACTTAATTCTGTCTATTCTCCTTAATTAATATATGTAATTAGTGAAGACTATAAAATGTTTTGTTTCCACCCCAAGCCTTTGGAGCAGATGCCTTAGATTGAACACCAGGTCGAGCAACACCACTAAAAGATGAATATTTCCCTACTGCTGTTGAACCATGATTTCTTTTATTGTGACTATAATAAGACCATACGTAATGTTTTCCAATACCATGGCTCCAAACACCACCAGCTACATGTACTGTTGCAGCTTCAGCTTTATAAGTTACACCTAATAAAGTGCCGAATAAGATTGTACTAGCAATACAACTAGAAACAAATTTCTTTTTCATAAAAACACCTCCATTTAATATTCTTTATTTATTATAGCAAAAATAAATAAAATAGAGAATGAGTAAAAATAATCTAAAAGTGTTTTTTGCTCTGTTGCTTGTTTTGTTCATCTATATATAATATTAATTCTATTATCCTTAAATTAACTATCATTAAACAACGATATGACAATGTATAATAAATACAATTTCACTACCTATAATTCAACATTATGTAAACTAAAGTATTTCAAATAATTAACTGTATTAATACTCTCATCATGATTGCGTTATAAACGTTCGTTAATGAGAAAAAGAGAGGGCATATTGTATATGGCACAAATTTTGTTCTTTAAATGGCAAAACACCT